>NZ_DATHKG010000164.1:0-15807 GCF_035489435.1 Flavitalea sp. | reverse complement strand
TTCATCAATCAGTTGATTTATATTGTTAAGAGATGTTACCCTATAATCCTATCGCTTTTTTCAATGAGCAATAAAATTACTAACTAGAACCCATATATAAACACTTTTCAAAGATCTTTGCTTAACTAAACGACATTGAGTTATGAATTATGAGTTATGAGTGATAGTTGTGAGTCATGCATTTCATATTTCCCTTTCATAATTCATAACTCATAATTCATATCTCTATTTAACCAGTTTCGCACTATAAATTTTCTCTCCACGTTGGTTGGAGATTACCATATAGTAGGTTCCTGATGAAAGCGACGAAGGGAATTTAATGGAGCGGCTGTTAATGCCCGCAGTTATGGAAAAACGTTCCTGTTGAATGCCTGATCCCATTGAATTGAAATACTGAACCAGGTAATTATCATTTTTGCTCGCAGCAATTTGCAGGTTCATATCATTATTTATAAAAGTACTATGAACAATGCTGGGTTTTTTTGACTTTGTACTATTGATACGGATGATATGGGAAAATTCTGCCAGCCCGCGAATATTTATCTCCTTCAGACGATAAAAAACTTCGCCCAGGTTTGTCTCATGGTCAGTAACTATATAACTATTTGTGTTTGCGGCTACACCTGGCTTCAGCGATTGCAGGTCTGTCCATTTTATTCCATCTGTACTTTTCTGAACGGTATACTTTACCAGGCTTTTCTCATTAGTGGCCACCCAACGCAGATCCGTGTTTCCATTGGTTGTCTGCGCAGAAAAAGAAAGGATTTTTGCAGGTAAGACCACAAAAGTGCTTTGAGTAAAAAATGGTTTGAAATAAATACAGGTTTGCCTGATCTGTTCGGCACCATAGGTTGATACTGCTCCATTACGATAGAGTAGTGTCGAAATATTTACAAAGTTCATCTGGAACATTGCTTCATGGTGAGACGAATCGATAAGCGGTATATTGTATATTGTTGAAATAGCTTTGCTTCTTACTCCGTCGAACGATACATTAAGTATGGTAGCCGGGTCAACAGCTATACTTCCGGGTGTGGCAGCTTCTATGAATTCCTGGAGATAAGCTCCATCGCCATCCACATCCACGCCGGTCACCGCCAGGCAAGCTAAAGCTGTGTCGCTGTCAGTACCGCCTATTTTAAAAGTAATCTTCCAGTCGAGATATGAAGTGTCATTAGCTGCAGCGCCTACATACGGCTGAAACGCATCGTAGTAACCGATTCCTGCACTGTCGTCAATATTATATAAGGTCGCGCCACCGTATATGCCAGCAATTTCGATATGGGCATCCACACCGGGAATCACCTCAGCGAAGAGGTAAATGGCACCAACTTGTTTATCAGTACCTGAGATTAGAACAGGACTGTGAAACTTCAGGGTGGGAGCGCTGCACTGTGAATACGACTCAGTTGAAAAGAATCCAACAATAATGACCGAGATGAGCGAGAAGAATATTTTTCTTCCAGGTTCGGGTAAATTTGTTTTCATGGTAATGATTCAGGCCAACTTAAATCCAACTTTCACTCCGAAAACTAAAGAAATGATCTTCAATATATTATTCAAAGTGAAAATGCGGTCCATTTCCCAAAAAGGGACAAAAAAACCCATTAAGAGAATTATGAATTATGAGTTATGAGTTATGAAAGGAGTCATGAATTTTGCTCTTTCATAATTCATAATTCATAATTCATATCTCTCTTTCGGCTATTCTTATAAGATAACCGTTGATATCTTTAAAGGCAAACTCCATTAGCCCGTATGTATAAGATTGTAAGGGGCTTTCAATTTGAATTTTTTTATTCTGAAACTCCTGGTAAATTTCTTTGATGTTTTCTACAAACCACATGAGATTCAAAGCGTGGGTTGCATCATTGATTTTTTTTAGGTGTTCGGGATCTTCGCCGAACAATACACGCAGATTATCCCGTCTTAAACCGCCATCTCTTTCCCCTTCCGTCCATTCATCATAAAAACCCAGGACTGTTTTATAATAGTTCATTGTTTCCTTCAAATTTTTAACGGGGAGATGTACACCTCCGTGATCGAAACGCATGGTTCTGATTTCCGTCATGGTTATAAAAGATTTAAGTTTTTAAAATCAGGTGCTTGTTGATCTCAAAGGTATTTAATGCTTGATTTTTATAGTATTCCCACTGACAAGACCGTCCAAATAGTTTTTTATTTGGCAAACTCATTTTTTTGTGCCACAAGACAGCATTTTTTCTTCCTCATTTAGTTGAGGAAGAAGCTTAAAAAACACAGTTACCAACCAAAAATTGGGAATTTTTCTTCCCAAACAGTTCAATATCCAGACACATTAAAGAGCACAAATTTTGAATGAGCTATTGCATTCACTAAATAAACCCGAAAAATTATATGGCAAAGTCAAGTGCAAAGAAGGATAAGTCCAAAATGACGACTTCTACACCCACAAAAGTCAATGCATCATTTGCAACCGCGGACCAGGACGCATTAAAGCCTGCAAAGGACAATGATTCCAAATATCAGCCTTCTGAAAATACAGATATTGATGAATTGCCGCTGGACCCGGCTGATGGTCTCCGGAAATTATTCGCCGATAATATCAAAGATCTTTACTGGGCGGAAAACCACCTGGTTAAGGCGCTTCCGAAAATGGCAAAAGCGGCTTCATCAACTGCATTACAGGATGCAGTTCTCAATCATCTTGAAGAAACTAAGAAGCATGTTCAACGTCTTGAACAGGTTTTTGAATTACTTGGCAAATCTCCCCAGGCAAAAAAATGTGATGCTATGGAAGGATTGACTATGGAAGGTGAAGGCATCATTGAGACTACAGATAGCGGAACACCTGCCCGCAACCTGGGTATCGTTATGGCATCCCAAAAAGTTGAACATTATGAAATCGCTTCTTATACAAGTATGATAAAACTTGCAAATAAACTCGGTCTGGCAGAAATCGCCGGCATCCTGTCCCAAACGCTTGTTGAAGAAGAAAATTCTAATACGAAATTGTCGCAGGTAAGTGAAGGTGACATGGCGGCAGTGGCTATGGCATAACTTAATATTGCCAATCCTTGTACAGCAGTTGGCTTTTATACAGCATAATAGCAATTGCCAACAACACGGCAGTCGCTAATAACAGCAAATGCCGATAACAGCAGTTGCCAATAGCACAGCAGTTCGCAATAATTCAGCAATTGCCAATAACAGCAGTTGCTAATAACACAGCAGTTGCCAATGCAAAAATGCATGGCCATTGGCCGTTTGCAGTCAGCCCTATCTACAGTATTCATTAAAACGATTAATCAACAATTCAAACATGAAAGACAAAAAGGCGCGTGATGAAAATTTCGAAAATAAAAAGACTGAAAGCCTTCAGCAAAATACAGCAGATTCAGCTGGTCAGTTTTTAACTACTAACCAGGGATTGAAGGTTAACGATGACCAGAACTCACTCAAAGCCGGTGAGCGTGGTCCCAGTCTTTTGGAAGATTTCATTCTCCGGGAAAAAATTACACATTTCGATCACGAACGTATCCCTGAACGGGTGGTACATGCCCGTGGATCTGGCGCACATGGTGTTTTCAAAGTGAACGAAGATCTGAGCCGGTATACAAAAGCAAAATTTTTGACCGATACTAATGCTGAAACACCGGTGTTTGTCAGATTTTCAACAGTAGCAGGGTCCAGGGGTTCTACAGATCTCGCACGTGATGTAAGAGGTTTTGCTGTTAAATTTTATACTGAAGAAGGCAACTTTGACCTGGTTGGAAATAACATACCGGTGTTTTTTATCCAGGATGCCATCAAGTTTCCTGATCTGATTCATGCAGTAAAACCAGAGCCGCATAACGAGATTCCACAGGCCGCTTCGGCACATGATACTTTCTGGGATTTTATCGGACAAACCCCGGAGTCAGCTCATATGATTATGTGGGTGATGAGTGATCGTGCAATCCCGAGAAGTTACCGAATGATGGAAGGTTTTGGTGTTCACACTTTCCGGCTTGTTAATGCAGAAGATAAATCTGTTTTTGTAAAGTTTCATTGGAAGCCAGTGCTGGGTGTTCATGCCGTAGCCTGGGATGAGGCACAGAATATCTCAGGTAAGGATCCCGATTTTCATCGCCGTGATCTGTGGGAAGCCATAGAAAACGGAGATTTTCCGCAATGGCAATTAGGACTGCAGATTGTGCCGGAAGAAGATGAACATAAGTTTGAGTTCGATTTATTGGATCCAACCAAGATAATACCCGAAGAGCTTGTTCCCGTGATACTTGTTGGTACGATGACCTTAAATCGTAATCCCGACAA
The DNA here is from genome assembly GCF_035489435.1 of Flavitalea sp. Taxonomy (NCBI): domain Bacteria; kingdom Pseudomonadati; phylum Bacteroidota; class Chitinophagia; order Chitinophagales; family Chitinophagaceae; genus Flavitalea; species Flavitalea sp. The sequence continues at coordinate 11,511 of NZ_DATHKG010000164.1, read as the reverse complement.
TTTTTTTGCAGAGACCGAACAGATTGCTTTCCATTTGGGACATGTAGTGCCAGGAATCGATTTCACCAATGATCCGCTTTTGCAGGGAAGACTGTTCTCATATACCGATACGCAATTGATCAGGCTTGGCGGACCAAATTTTCATGAGATTCCAATAAATCGTCCTATTGCGCCAATCAATAATAATCAGCGGGATGGATACATGCGACAAACAATTAACAGGGGCAAAACAGCACATGGTCCAAATGGGATGGCGGGTAATTTCCCGGTCCAGGCCAAAAAAGCTGAAGGTGGTTTTACCAGCTATCCTGAGCGTATAGATGCACGTAAAATTCGCAACAGGAGCCAAAGCTTTTTTGATCATTTCAGCCAGGCAAAATTATTTTTCAACAGCCAGAGTGAGCCTGAAAAGAATCATATTATCGATGCTTTGTCTTTCGAACTCGGTAAAGTAGAAACCCTGACTATCCGTGAAAGAATATTATTTATGCTTTCACAGATTGATGAGAACCTTGCCGCTGAAGTGGCTTATAACATTGGAATGCATGTTCCAAAATCTCTATCAAAACCGTTGAACCAGGTTGTGCCTGCCGACGCGGATCCTGAAGAGTACAGGTCAGTTGTGAAGGAAGGCTCACTACCCAATAGCAAAGCGCTAAGTATGGCGAATACTGTAAAAGATTCGATACAAACGCGCAAAATTGCCATCCTGGCCTGCGATGGCGTAAATGAAAATAGTCTTAAGACTGTTAAGGATGCTATCCTGGCAGAGGGCGGACTGGTTGATATCATTGCGCCACGTTATGGTTTTATTGCAGGTGTTAATTCCGATAAACCCATTCCCATTTCAAAAAGCCTGCTTACAAGTGCTTCGGTATTTTATGATGCGGTTTATGTTCCCGGTGGAACAAACAGTGTCGCAACTCTTGAGGCAGACGCCGATGCGGTACATTTCCTGAACGAAGCTTTTAAACATTGCAAAGCCATAGCAGCAGATGTAGATGCACTACAGGTTTTGAAGGCAACATATTTCGGCAGGAAGCTACCCGAATATAATGATGATGATACTGTGTTACAGGAAGGAATAATTATTGGCAGTGATGCTGGCAAGCTGAGCAAACAATTTATTGCCGCTATCAAACAACACCGTTTCTGGGAAAGGGAAAAACCAAGAAAAGTGCCCGCGTAAAGAGAAATATGAATTATGAGTTATGAGTTATGAAACCAGTTGTGAAATAATAAGTTATGAATTAATAAATCTTGATCTCTAAACTCCTTTCATAATTCATAACTCATAATTCATATTTCTATTGAAATATTTCAGGGTATTTTCTGATAAAGTATACTGGTGTGCAACTCCAGGCATGACAATAACTATTTACCAGGAAGGAATTGTAGGGTGAAATATAATCATTTGTTGGATCATATACTTCCCAGAATGTATCGGCTCCTTTTTTTACCATTCCACCCCAATAAGTTGTAATTATGTTTCTGGCTTCTTCATGCAGTCCCGTCATTATCATCGCTTCAACAACATAATGATACAAATATGGAGCCCCGGGATAAACTACATCCGTTTTCTGAAGCAGATTTTTGAATGCTTTAGCGCCTTCAGTTTTTGTAGCTACACCGCTAAGCACCATCCAGGCCTGAGAAGCATAAGAGATTTGTTTGTTCTTCCCACTTAGAAAAAGGCCTTGTTTTGAATCGTATAAATTTTTATGCGCTGCTTTGATCATTTTCTCTGCCAATCCCGGTAACTCAGCAACTTCCTTTTCTTTTCCAAGCATTTTGGCAAGCTCATAAGTGTTTTTAAATGCCCATATCACACAGCCTTGCAGGGATGCTTGTTTATCCAATCCTTCTTTCCAGTCGAAGAATACCCACCATTCCTTACCTGCCAGCTCATAATCGATCATGCCATCTTCGCCTATGTATTTTTTTGGTATCTGTACCTGGACTTTTGCAACTTCCCAAAGATCATTTGCTGTTTCTTTGTCTCTGGTTTCAATGAGGTATTCTTTCAAAACAGTATTATAAATAAGGGCATAGTCAAACAAGGGATTATTTTGTGCGTGAGGAGCTGGTCGTTCAAATACATTTGAAGGCGCAACACCTCCGGGATAACTAAGACCAGCAAGCAGATATAGACAGTGTTTTGTTAGGCTATCGTTTTTAAATGAATACCTGTTTGCTAAGGATTCCAGGTAAAGATCTCCGATCCAGAGTCTCCGGTCGCGTTTTGGCCCATCTTCATAAACTGTTTGCATGCATTCTTTTAATGTTGATAATCCAACCTGGTCAATTTTTCTGATTAATTCCGATGTCCCGTTTGCTAATGCTGCCGGTTGTTGTCTTGCCGAACTGGTGGCCTTGATGCTGATATCTGAAATTTTGAAATCTGAATAAGTTGAACTTCCCAATACCTCAATTTTCACATATCGAAATGCGACACGCCTTGGAATGGTAATGGTTGACGGCACTTCTGATACCGTAATGACTTCATCCTGTAACCATGCCCTGCTTAAACCGCCCTTGTAAGGGTCAAAAGGAAGCACAGCTTCTGCAGGAACTTCGGCAAAGGTAAACTTCAGCCTAAGGGCCGCATCTGCAACGGCTTTCAGGTCTTCTATTTTAAATGTTACGAATCCTGTCAGGTGCTCACCGAAGTCAAGTATCGCACCTGATTGTCTTTTCATTGAATTGACATAAAAGCTGTCAACTGATTTACGTTCGCTCACTTTATATCCCTGGAATGAATTGTCATCCTTTATAATTGTGACGAGGCTTAAGGGACGGTTCTCGAAGGAAACCAGGGAAGGTTGTGTTGCCGCAGCTTTTTCGAGCCATACAGATCGTTTATTTTTATATACATCCTGCGATGAAGATTCATGACAAACGCATGTGAGGGCAAATAGAATAGCAAAGTAAAGTCGCAGTCGCTTCATTCTGATAGTTAATAATTTATCGTCGTCCATGGCAGGAAAATATTTAATTTTTAAGTTATGAATTATTGCCGGGCTTTCGTTTTAGACCTGGGTGATTTTTCAGTGACCTAAATGAGGAAGCTGTGCGAAAACGAAAAAATTTCACAGAATGTAGAAAACGGCAATACTTTACAGAAAGCAGAAAACGGAAATTTTCTGTTAAATCCGGAATATTTATGCTTGTTTTTTCAGACCACTTGCATATTACATAATCGTATTGTACATTGACACCGGAAACTCTCACTTTCGGGTGTACTAAAAAATCACGACTCATGAATTCGATTGGAAAACTCACGCTGGTACTGGCGATGGCTATAGTTTTGTTATCATGCAAGAAAAAATCACAACTATCTGCCCGTGAAGAACAGATACAAAATGAAATAACCCAACCTTTGCTGCCTAACGAGATAATTGAGCAGGAGGGAATAAGATTTTTATTGAACTACGAACATTCAAACGCGCAGTTACAATTGAGACTATATAAAGGCACCAGCCTGGAATTTTCTCCCGTAGATATTGAAGAAACACAGCCCTATGTAAATTATTCGGTGCGGGCAGACCAAATGCTTGAAAATACTGACTATACGTTGGTAGTGGAATTCAAATCAATAACCAAAAACGGATCATTCGATCTTTCTCTGATTGGATTTACAGAAATCAATGGGACCAAAACATTTGGTTTGAACGCAGTACCTTTTACAACCGGTCAAAGCCAAATGTCCAAAGCCTTTATAAAAATCCACAAGGGCGTTCAGAAATTCAGCTTTTATGTTCTTTGATGATCACTCATAACTCATAACTCTTTTACGTTTTTTTGCGCCTCACACTACATCCCAATGCTTTTGTTGAAGCAGTAGCCGGCGCTTTTCCCTCAGATATAGCCTGGATAGCCTGGTCGAGATAATTTAATTTACTGCTGTTGGAATTTTCAGGATCGTTATCAATGGAACCTGTGTAAACGACAGTATTTGCATTGTTCTTCTTTTCAACAAGGAATATGTGCGGGGTAGCTCTTGCACCATAAGCATTGGTTGTTGCCTGCCCTTTATCAAACAGATATGGAAAAGAATAATTTTTATCTTTCGCCCGCTCTTTCATGGCTTCGAAATTATCTCCTTTAGCCAAATCCGGATCATTAGGATTAATGGCTATCACCGGGTAACCCAAAGGAGCATACTTTGTATTTAAGTCTATTATGCGTTGTTCATAAGCCTTTGCTACAGGACAGGTATTACATGTGAATGCCAGGATAAATCCTTTGGCATCCGGGAAATCTGAAAAAGATACCGTTTTGCCCTTAACGTCAGGGAGACTGAACGATGGAGCAGGGCTGCATGGAGTGATAGTCGTAATCTGCGATGTTGCACTGAGGTAAATCACTGATACAATAATTGAAAAAATATATTTCATGGCTTTTGTATGTTTTTATATTCTGCTAATAATTCCTTGTAAGTAAACTCCTTTTCAAAAAATCTCCGCTTATGCTTATGTATTATTAATGTTGCAGGCAGCGCCCCGGACCAGGACGAATCTATACGATCAATATATTCCTGCTGATTGGTCTCGTCAAACAAAAATACTTCGTTTTTCAATGTTTTTTTCCGGACAAAAGGCACAACGGTGTTTTCAAGCTTTGAACGGAAGTCCATGCTTATCAGCATGACTTTTAGTTTGTTGCTTTTGTAATGACCCGATAACTTTTCAAATTGCGGAAGTTCCTCAAGACAAGGTACACACCAGGTAGCCCAGAAATTTATTATATAGACAGTGTCCTTGCCGGACCTGACCCTTTTATTTATATCATCCAGTTTAATAAGTTGTACTTGCTGTGCGAATACACGAGATGACAGTACCAGTGAAAAAATTATTAATATTGTTTTCATTAATCAGAATCCTATTCTTGTTAAAAGAGTCCTATTCTTGTTAAAGAGTCCTATTCTTGTTAAAAGGGAACTATTCTTGTTAAAGAGTCCTATTCTTATTAAAAAGAGATCTATTCTTTTTAAAAACGTTTTGTAATCCCAGACGCGTCAATTTACAAACTAATCTTTTATTGTTACAGTGCTTCTGTTACCTTTTATTTTATGATAGGATTTGCTTTTCAAAGCTGGAGAACTTGTTGCTTACATACGGTTGTTCAGGTATATTTTTTGCAGTGCAGATAAACAAAAATGTATGGAAACATTTGCTGACCTTATTAAATCTGAAAAACCAGTACTTGTTGATTTTTATGCCGACTGGTGTGGTCCTTGTAAAGCCATGGAGCCGATAATTAAGGACGTTGCAAAACTAGTTAAGGAACAATTCAGGGTCGTTAAGGTGGATATAGATAAACAGACTCAAACTGCAAGAGATTACCAGATCAACGCGGTTCCAACATTTATTATATTTAAGCAGGGAAAAGTTATGTGGCGTCATTCAGGGATGATCGACAAAAGCAGGTTACTTTCTATTCTTGGTGACAAAATTGAAGATAGTGCTCCTGGCAATACTGATTGAAACCTACCATTAGGGTTCAACAGAATTCATCATTGGGAGAGAAAGCTATCAGAAAGTAACATCTTCCAGTCCGTATTGTTTAATAACATCGGCAGGAACTCCTTCCCATTTGTTTGGCCTGTTGCCCAGGTAACCAAGATCTGCTATTCCAATTTTACTTGTGAAAAAGCCGGTAGCTGTCAGATTTCTCAACCTGTCAAAAAACGCTTCACCGGGTTGCATTGCCGGGTCTGAAGTTCCGGGATATGCGATTTGATCTACTATTTCCAATTGTTGTTTGGAATCGCAGTTTACAAAAGGGTTGTTATATTTCTTAAAACACTGCAGATCGAGCCAGCGCAATCCGCCACGCATCGGAACCTGTTGTTCAGGCTTGTCCTTCACAATAAACTCAATAAAGTCCGGAACCTTTGCGTCAGAAGCGCTTCCGGAATGCTCATCTCTTGGTATGATGATGTCCGCGAGAATGGTTATAGTGGCCATCTCATGTGGTGTGAAAAAGGTTTCCGCCATAAGCTTTTTTTCTCTTTCAATCTCCTCTGGTAGTCTGTCCGGCCGTTCTTTCACCGGCGTTGCTGACAACTTATCATCCTTAGAACCTGGTTTACAGGCTTCAAGTAAAACCCCCGTGGCCAATGTTCCGATACCTATTGCTTTCAGTGATTCACGCCTGTTCATAACGAACGATTTATAAATGTTTAATGTTCTGTTGACTAGATGTTCTGTTGACTAGATGTGCTGTTGACTAGATGTACTGTTGACTAGATGTACTGTAGATTAGACTCTTCTGTTGATTAGATGTTCTGCATTTTGCGCTGTTCAAGTATAAATTCTGATGTTCTCATCGATAAAGCAAGGATGGTCCAGGTAGCATTTTTGTCTGACTGTTGTACGGTAGGAGCGCCATCAACCACGAAAAGATTTTTGCAATCATGAGACTGGCACCATTTGTTTAGAACAGATTTTTTTAAATCGTTGCCCATCCTGGTTGTACCAACTTCATGTATTATTCTTCCCGGCTTTGCCAAACCCCACATATCTTCAGGACCATGTTTTGATAAAGGGATAGCACCCATTTCGTGAATTATACTGTCGAAGGTTTGTTGCATATGTTTCGCCTGGTTAATCTCATCGTTGTTCCATTTATAATGGAAACGCAGCACAGGAATTCCGAATTTATCAACAATGTTTGGATCGATCTCGCAAAAATTATCAATCCTTGCCATGCCTACACCACGGCCCGACATGCCAAATTGTGTTCCGTAAAATCTCCGGTAATCATCTTTTAACGAAGCTCCATAACCTCCGGCTTTTTTTTGTTGGCCATCTTTGCCGGGAACTTTACCATTCAGCCTTGGAACTCCTCCACCGAATCCATAACCCGGCATGTTCATTCCACCACCAAACTCGATATGATAACCTCTTGGGAAATCGAGTTTTTTATTGTCCTGCAACCAGGGAGCATAGATATTAATACTTCCGGTGGCGTCTTCGTTGATGCGTTTGCGGTCCATCAGTTGCGGCAGGAACCCAGACTGGGATGCGCCTGTCGAATCCTGTAAATACCGGCCAACAAGTCCGCTGCTGTTTCCAAGCCCATTTGGATAGATAGTCGACTTTGAATTAAGCATAATCCTTGCCGACTCGCAGGAACTGGCAGCAAGGATAACTACTTTTGCATTTACCTGGTGTTCCTGCAGATCATTTCTATCTACATAAGAAACGCCGGTTGCCAGTCCATTTTTATCAGTAATTATTTCACGCACCATTGCATTTGAGATCAGTTCCACATTACCTGTCTTCAAAGCGGGAATTACAAGACAGGATGATGCGGAAAAATCGGCATATACTTTACAGGCACGACCACATTGACCGCAATTAAAACAGACGCCCCTGTCTTTATTACCCGGCAAAGCTTCTGTTAATACTGACCCTCTTCCTGGAATTACTTTAACGCCCGCAAGTTTGGCGCCTTTCATGATAAAAAGTTCAGGCAACCTTGGTTTTGGAGGCGTCATGAAAATGCCATCAGGTTCATTTTCCAATCCTTCAACGGTACCGTATATTCCGAGCAAACGATCTACCTTATCATAGTATGGTTTTACTTCATCGTAAGTAATTGGCCATCTTTCGCTGACACCATCATCAGGTTGAAAATCTTTTGGCCCGAATCTTAATGAGATTCTTCCCCAATGATTGGTACGTCCGCCCAGCATCCGTGAACGGAACCAGTCAAATTCAGTATTATCTTTTTTTGTATAGGGTTCTCCGTCGATTTCCCAGCCACCATAGGCAGCATCATAATCTCCGTTGGCCCTCTCTTTTGTGGAAGCACCACGTCTTGGCGACTCGTAAGGAAATTTTAATTGGGAAGAATGAATGGCGGGATCAAAATAAGGACCGGCTTCGAGCATCAGCACTTTAACTCCTGCATTTGCGAGTACATATGCAGCCATTCCTCCTCCTGCGCCGGATCCGACAACAACAACATCGTATAGTTTCGAAGATTTCTTAATTTGAATATCTCCCATATAGCAGCTTTCGAACAAATTAAGAATTTATAATCATTTTTGGTTGAAGATTATTTTGCTGACCGGTCAGTAATTTATTAACAGGCGCTAATGCCCATTGCGAGGATGCCATACAAATATCATTTTTAATATATTTGAGAATTGTTCTTCGTTATTCCTCTTTTTAGTAAATCGAAATTTCATTGATCAGCTTAGTCCTGAAGCCACGAATATATTCAGCTTCCTTTTCTGCCATGAGTTTGCCTGTACTTGTTTTCATGGTCGCTGGTAATTATAATAGCTTGACTTCGATATGATCCAGGGCAAAATTTTTATCATCCAGTTTGCGGTGAAGTCCTAAAGGATCATCAGCATTGTAGAGTAATCCGTTCATTTTTCCTGCTGTATAAAAAAGCCTGGCAATACCAGTGGCACCCAATGCCTCGATGCGATCGGCATCCTGTAGAATTTTCGCTTCAATGGTATTCGTTTCTATATTGGCAGAGAAGCTGTGAGCATGGATAGCATGAGATACCCCTATAATTTTTTCCCGGGGAAAATCCTCAAATATCTGATTTAGTATATCAGCTGTTTTTTCTGCACCCAAAAGCGAAGCCAACTCTCTTGACGAGTGATTTTTGGGCGTAGTAACCAGGTCATGAAAATAAGCAGCCGTAAGTAGTATTAACAGATCTCCTTTATCGCCTTCTCCCGAGTTTATGTGCTGGCAATTTCGCCAGACCCGGTGAAGATGGTATATGTCATGGGCACTGTCTTCATGGATCCAATGAACCTGCAACCATTCAATAAACCTGTTCCGCCAGGATTTTAATATTTCTTCAGACATGCGATAAAAATAAGATTTGATGGAAAAAATAATTATGCAGGTAGGTCACCTGAAAAAATTTCAGGTCCCAACACTAATGCTAAACCAGAGATAATATTTTAAAGCTCTTCACTCTTTCGATCAGCCATTTGTTGCCGGATCTCCTCAATACTCATATATCGTTTGCCGGGAACAAATTTTTCAGGAGAGGGTGGATCATTAGCCCGCATAGCCCTGAACCCCTTGTGCAGGTATTCGTTCCACGCAATTAACTGGTAACCCAGACCCCGTACTATATCCATACTATCTGTGTTATGTTCAAATCTATCCATATAGCTTTTTGAAACATGTGAAATGCCTAGTCCCAGCAGTCCCAGCCCGCTGCTGTTATTAAAATATAATATATGGCATAACTCATGGCCGAGTATCCCAACCTGCCCATTGACTTCACAGTTTGCAAACAAGGGAATCCTTCTTCCCTCAGTTGAATCATTAATGATTACAATATAGGTTCGTTTACTGCTCCTTCTTAAGAGACTGCCAATGGTTGGCTGTGTTGCAATTATTCCACCCGTACTTTTTTTGAGCCTGAACTTGATTTTTGTTTTTGCCAGCTCAGGGAAATATGACAGGGCATAAATAATTTGTTTTTCGAGACCCACCGGCATCTTTTTGTTTTCACCAAATTCTTTGACTAACCTCGCATAATGAGTACTTACTGAATCCGCTACATCCGGTACGGGTCCTTTAACCGGTAGCTGGATTGATTGAGCGAAGCCTTTAATTGAAGTAAAAATCAGCAGTGCTAAAAACAGGGGAATGCAAAAATGTAATTTTGATTGATTGAGGACGCTGAACATTTAATTAAGTTAATTCAATTTTATAAATAACTACTTCATCTCAAATTTCCTTTCATAATTCATAACTCATAATTCATATTTCTCTTGCCCTATCTTTGTACAATGAAAGTCGAAATATGGAGTGATGTAATGTGTCCGTTTTGTTATATCGGCAAAAGAAAATTTGAACAGGCCCTGGCGAAGTTCCCTGCCAAAGATAATATTGAGTTGATATGGAAAAGTTTTCAGTTATCTCCTGAAATCAAAACGGATCCCTCAAAAAGCATTCACCAATTTCTGGCTGAGCATAAGGGGATGAGCCTGGAACAGGCCCGGCAAATGAATGACCAGGTTACACAGATGGCAGCAATTGTAGGACTGGTATATAATTTTGATAAATCTGTAGTGGCCAATTCATTCAATGCCCATCGCTTCGCCCATTTCGCAAAGGCAAATGGTAAACAGAATGCAGCTGAAGAAATATTATTCCGCTCTTATTTCACCAATGGCAAAAATATCGATGACTATGCAACATTAGTGCAACTGGGCACCGACATTGGCTTAAATGCTGAAGATCTTTCCAAAGCCCTGGAAACAGGAAGATATGCTGATGAAGTCAGGAAAGACATTTTAGAGGCACAGCAGATTGGTGTTCGCGGCGTTCCTTTTTTTGTGTTTGACAGAAAGTATGCGGTATCCGGTGCGCAGGAAACGAGTACATTTTTGCAGGCGCTGGAAAGTGCATACCAGGAATGGAATAAGGATCAGGCTAATGCTGTGAATGAATGATTGTTAGCCGTTGTGCATTGCCTGACTTCCTGTGCGTCGTGTCGTTTCCTGAACCTGCATATTGCTGACTATGCACGTTCATGGCGTTCACTCGGTTCTTCCCTTCGCCGGATGGGCCTTTCGGTTGGTTTGATTTGCCACTGTGATTCCTGGTTAATACCTTTGTTCATGCCGGTCTCAGCTGTTGTCTCCGATCGGCTTTTTGTTCCCTGATCGGCTTTTTTAGGTATTCATGTTGTGCTAGGGGTTGTTTGGCCCTGATCGGCTTCAGTAACTCCGAACAGGAATCGAAGGTGGCAATCAAACCAACCTCAGGCCCATCCTGCACGTTCTAATCTCGTTCACTTAGGGGATATGCGACTTGTACAACAAAATTCAACATTCACTTATTGCAATAACCGGCATTGGCATTATCGGCATTGCAAAAATTGAAATGACATTGCTGTGTTACCGTTCTCTGAATTACAATTAGCAGCTATTCGGTTTATCGTACAACGCTTGTTAAAATCCATTTGCAACAATCTTATCCAATCTTAGCTACCGAAATTTCGGTTGTGCATCATTGCATTTGCATTCTTTTGATCTCATTCGCAAGCAATCTGGTACCAGTGCACTAATAATATTTCCCATAGCGCAAAGGAATAAATAACGATGGGTATTGCATCGATTGCTCGTTACAGCCTGGCAATGATTCAACGCAGTAGTGATTCAGCGTTTGCGGGTGGCCGTGATTTAACGTTTGCGATTGCAGCTTTCACGCGTGGCAGCGTTATCGGGGGCTGCGTTTGCAAGTGGCAGTTTTTGCGGGTGGCAGCATTTGCACGCGGCGTTTTTTTGCGGATGGCTGCGTTATCTCCCAATCGAATGTAAGATCGGTTTGTATATTAGATCGGGCAGGGAATTGCAAAACCGAATATCAACTCAATTGTCAACTAGCGTTAAATAAGTGATTGGCTAATACACATGATTTGATGCTGATTGAATGATGGGACAACGAAGCCTGCTATATAGGACTCGTAAGAATTGTTATGACTGGTATGATATTCCCCCAAGTGGATGAG
>NZ_DATHKG010000163.1:0-24654 GCF_035489435.1 Flavitalea sp. | reverse complement strand
TGCCGGCAATATGATCGGTTCATTTAATAAAGTTAAATGTGGTATGCCGTCAAGTCCGGAACAGAATGATATCATATTGAATGAACTGTTGTTCAACCCTGCCCCGGGAGGTTATGACTATATAGAACTTTATAACCGCAGCAAAAAGGTCATTGACCTGAAGGAGATAATGGTTGCCTCAAAATCATCTGTTGGCACCTTTATAAACATGACTCCTGTTAATGTAAGCCCCCGTTTAATCTTTCCCAATGAATACCTGTTACTAACGGAAAACGTTAACTGGCTTCAGCAAAATTATTTTGTAAAAGATGGAGCCGCGATTTTGATGATTTCAGATCTTCCATCATTGCCTGATGATAAGGGATACATGGCGGTCATTAACGGAGTGGGAAATTTAATTGATGAGATCAGCTATTCAGACAAATGGCATTTTGCTTTACTGAACAATAAGGAAGCCGTTGCTTTGGAAAGAATTGATTTTTCAGTGCCTGCCAACGAAAAAACCAATTGGACCTCGGCTGCATCCGGTGCAGGATTTGGCACACCTGGTTATCAAAACAGCCAGTTTCGTGCGGATCTCCAGGCGCAGGGTAGCCTGGTGATTGAATCAAAAATATTTTCACCCGACAATGATGGATACCTGGACCTGGCGGCGTTTCGCTATGAAATGGAGGAACCCGGATATATGGGATCTATTACAATTTATGATGCTGCAGGAAGACCGGTAAGATTCCTCGTCAAAAGTGCATTACTCGGGATGAAAGGTGTCTATAACTGGGATGGACTTGATGAAAATCTGAAGAAACTTCCGGTAGGTATTTATATTGTTTTGATGGAAGTATTCAATCTTAAGGGACGCGTGAAAAAAATTAGGAATTCAATAACACTCGCAAGGAAGTTTTAAAAAGTAGATTTGAGTCCATCAAAATAAAAAAGCAGTGATGAAATTATTCAGCACTGCTTTTTTATTTGACGCGATTATGTAACTCAGGTTGTTAGATCAATATTAATGTTGATATGCTAATCAGGTTGTTTGTTCAATATTAATGTTGATACGCAAATCAGTTGGTTTATTCAATATTATTGTTGATACGCAAATCAGGTTGTTAATTCAATATCAAAGTTGACAAGGTTTACAAACTGTTGTATCCTGGTATCTATATCTTTTTTGGTAATTTCCCTGAGTCTGTCCGGACCGAATTTTTCAACACAATAAGAAGCCATTGCAGAACCTACAATGATAGCTGTCTTCATGTTTTCAAAGGAAATATCTTTTGTGCGGGCGATATGACCTATAAATCCCCCTGCAAAAGTATCTCCTGCTCCGGTAGGGTCAAACACATCCTCCAATGGAAGGGCGGGCGCAAAAAATACCTGGTCTTTATGAAACAACAGGGCTCCATGTTCGCCTTTTTTTATAATGAGATATTTAGGTCCCATCTTCATGATTTCCTTAGCTGCCTTAACAAGCGAAAACTGTGCGCTTAACTGCCTGGCTTCGCTGTCATTGATCATCAACACATCCACCATACCCAACACTTCTTCCAGTTGAGGCAAAGCGATTTCCATCCAAAAGTTCATCGTGTCCATCACGATCAGTTTTGGCCTCACCTTTAGTTGTTGTATAACTTTCTTTTGAATAGTTGGATCGAGATTTCCAAGCATCAGGAATTCTGCACCCTGGTAAGATTCAGGAACAACCGGGTTAAAATCAGCCAGTACATTGAGGTCGGTCACAAGCGTATCGCGGCTATTCATATCCAGATGATATTTGCCGCTCCAGAAAAAGGATTTTTTATCAGGAACTACTTCAACACCCTCGAGTTCAACACCACGGGATTTCAGCTCTTCCATTTCCTCTTTTGGGAAGTCGAAACCAACGATAGATATTTGTTGGATCGGCTTTATAAAATTGCTGGCGGCATAAGCCACATAGGTAGCAGATCCCCCGACAATCTGGTCGGTTTTACCAAATGGCGTCTCAATAGCATCAAAAGCCATCGTGCCTACAACGATCAATGACATAGTTTGTTTTTAAATGATATAAACTGATTTTTAAAATCGTGCAAACCTACATGAAAATAGCCAGAGAATAGCCAGGATATCGGTAGTAAAGGATTGAAGTTCCCTGAAAACGACTAACGAATGTTAGTATATTACTATATTTGTCAGCCATGTCGAAAATCAAGAGCAACAAAAACGGAACCCGTAAGGATGTGATTATATCTAAAGCGGCCCGGCTGTTCAGGGAGAAAGGATATAGTGCAAGTTCCATGCGTGATCTTGCCGAAGAGGTTGGTGTAGAAGCAGCCAGTTTATACAATCACATCAGTTCAAAATCAGAAATCCTGCAGGAAATTTGTTTTAAGGTAGCTAATAAATTTATGTCGCATATAGAGGCTATCGATAACAGTCCCAGAGATTCTATTGCCAAAATTGAAGCCGTACTTCGCTTTCATGTGCAACAGATGATCCATCACTATGAAGAGGTATATGTCAGCGACAGGGAATGGAAACACCTGGTAGATCCTTATCTGTCCAATTACCAGAATCAACGCCGTACCTATCGTCAGCGGATGGCGCAGATTATTGAGAATGGAATTCAAAAAGGGGAGATAAAAATTATTGATGCTCCAACTGCCGTTCTTATTATGTTGCACGCTGTAAGCGGCATAGAGTCATGGCATCGCAGTAAAAAAAAGATCAGTGGAGAATTACTGGAAGAAAATATGTTGATGATACTAATCGACGGATTGAGGAGTAATAAGTAACCCACAAGATTATGTCCATTCATTTTCATAGGCTGGCCGTTGCAGATGTAAGAAGAGAAACTGCTGAATGTATCTCGGTCGCTTTTGAATTGCCTGATGAAATAAAATCATTGTTTCAATATCAGCCTGGCCAGAACATTACGGTTAAGACACTGATCAACAATGAAGAGGTTCGCCGATCTTATTCCATTTGTAGCGGAGACCACGAAAATGAATTGCGGATAGCCGTGAAAGAAGCGCCTGGCGGCGTTTTCTCAAGCTGGGCGAACCACAAATTGATAAAGGGCCAATTCCTGGATTTGTTGCCCCCGACAGGTCGCTTCATCGTCCATCCCGACAGGAAAAACAAAAAGAGATATCTCGCCATTGCAGCAGGAAGCGGTATAACACCGATACTGTCTATCATAAGTTCCATACTTCACCACGAACCTTTAAGTTCCTTCACGCTCCTTTATGGAAACCGTAACCGGGCTTCTATCATATTTCGTGATCAGCTTGATGCACTTAAAAACAGGTTTATGCCAAGGTTTGCCCTGCATCATGTTCTAAGCCGTGAAATAACCGATGCGGAGATTTATAGTGGCCGGATTACTGCTTTGAAGTGTGAAGAGATGAGCGCAAATCTTATCGATTTTCAATGGATGGATGAGATCTTTATTTGCGGACCTGAAGCCATGATCTTCGAAATCAAAGATTGGTTGCTGGGCAGAAAAATTACGTCAAATAAAATACACTACGAATTATTTACCATACCTGTTTCACAGGGAAAGGACAAGCTGTCCGTGATTTCCGCTTCGGTACCTATAGACCCAGGAAAAATTCAACCGGGTCCGCATGGTCCCGAAACAACTGCTTCGACTGAAATACCAGTAAGTGATATCACGGTAAAACTTGATGGTATCAGCTTCGATTTCAAACTACCATTCGAGGGCAAAACAATTCTTGAGGCTGCTCTTGATCAGGGGGCAGATCTTCCTTTTTCCTGTAAAGGTGGGGTTTGCAGTACCTGCCGGGCTAAGCTTGTTGAGGGGCAGGTTGCTATGGATCTGAATTATGCACTGGAACCGGAGGAAGTAGAGGCCGGTTTTATACTTTGCTGTCAATCGCACCCGTTAACAAAAAAAGTGGTTATTGATTATGATCAGAAATGAGTTAAGAGAGATATGAGTTATGAATTTTGAATTATGAAAACTAGTTATGAATTGAACCATATTCTATTTCATATCTCTTTAACTAACTCTTCATTCATAATTTTTTTTTAAGGGGTTGCTGAATGAAATGTATCCAAAGAGTATTGCGAAAATCGCGTAGACGATGGTAATGATCCAGAGATGATTAAGGCCGTTGGTTTTAATGGCGAGTTTACCTACTGCAAGAACTCCAACCAGGAAATGAGCATAGTTTCCAAGCGCAACAGGTTTGCTGTAAATCCCTCCTATCAGGTTTCCTTTGGCCATCCAGTTTAGCAGAGCAAACCCAAAATAGGCAGCACCTAGTAATTGAATAAGCAAAGCGGTTTTAACCGGCAAATCAATATAAGCGGCCACTTCTTCCGGGATAAATGTTAATAGAATTCCTATAGCACCAAGCACCAGGGCACTTGACATCATTAAAACTTTTGTGTTCATTCAACGCTTATTTAAATTGTGGGTCTACAGACTTTACCTGCAGACGTTACATACAGACTTTACATACAGACGTTACGTACAGACGTTACATACAGACGTTACCTGCAGACTTTACAATGTGGTCTATAGCCTGAAGATACTCTTAGGAGTTGGATAAATATATTTGGCTGTAGTGGTGGACTAAGTACGGTGGGCTTGAATCAGGTGTGCTTGAATCGAATTTACTTGAATTGATTTTATGTGAATTGATTTTTAGAAAATGATATAAGGGAAAATGATATGAGAGAAACTTACCTGACTGCCTTAGGCTTACAATCAAAGTCTGTCCATAATGTATTTAGAGCGGTCCAAACCGAATCTGTAAGCGGTCTTAGTGATATTTCATGAAATACAAAAGTCTTATTTTGTCCATCACATAGTTTCTGATGAACGATGCAATTTAACGTAACAGGTTTTTGCTGCATATAATCAAGCATGTCAATTGTACCCGAGAAAGTTGACAGATCACCTTTATGTGTTGCGATTTTCTTCACCGTCACTTTTGTTGGCTTTACAAGGTCCGCTGGAATTTTCCTGGGTTCAACATTACGTCCGATAAGGCCATCATAATACATTGCAAGATTCTTTTCAACATCCCGCTCATTGATTACAGGTTTTCCATCAAGGTACCATAAGAATGCATATGACCAGTACTCATTGCTTGTTGCTTCTCCCCATCCCTTTGTAAAACGCACATCTTCTATCCCACTGTATTTAATACCGGGAGCGAATTCAATAGGTATAAGAAATCTTTCGATGCCCCAACCATCCATTGATAGAGAATATGGTGCCTGCCAGGCATGACCATCAAACGCGGGCTTCGCATCCTGGGCTAACAAAGTATAAGCTGGAAGGAAAATGACCAGGAGCAAAACGTTTTTCAGCATATAATTAAATTAAAGTTTCAAGTAAATTAAAGGATCAGGTAAATCAAAGGATCAAGCTACAATCGGACCAATCACATGTAGATTATCGATCGAACTATGCTCACTTACTATTCGTAATCTACAATTCTGCTTGTTGTTCGTAATGTACAATTCCGCTTATTGCTCGTAATATACAATTCCGCTTATTATTCGTACTGTATAATTCAGATACCTATCCTGTTTTTTATGTTTTACTATCAGTAACAACTTTTATCCGCATTTCTATCATATGCTTTGAAAATCCGATTTTTTCATAAGCCCTGATTGCTGCACTGTTTGGATAATAAACTTCGAGTCTTAATTCATCAACTTTTTTTGACAGCGCCCATTTTTGCAACTCCGCGACAATCATTTTATTGATACCCCGGCCACGGTATTCTTCCACAACAAACATAAAACCCAGGTAAGCATGATGTTCATGTTGCAAATATTCTTCTGATTTTTCAATTCTTGCATAACCTGAGGCAATAAGTTTTCCATCGACTTCCGCAACTAATAATTGCGATTCCGTTGAATTTATGAGACCGTGGAGATCATAATAATTAATTGAGCCTGGTTTTAAAGTCGGATCAAAAGGACGCTCCGCTGCAATAACTCCCTGTTCAAATTGATAAAGCTGTTCCAGGTCAGATTCCACGGCCTGCCGGATAATGATGCGATCGTTGTTAATTTCCATACTATTCAATATAGCATCGGTGGTTTCAAAAATATAGATTTGAATATACTTAATAATCCGGATTCAGTTTATTTCCAGGACATTTCAGAGAACTAAGATGGGTCAAAAATATGATGGCTTTGTTAAGGCATCAAACGGATTGCATCCAGTAAGATATCTTCAAGTTATGAGTGATGAGTTATAAGTGATGAGTGAGTGATGAGTGGATTCCTGTATTTTCACTCATCACTCATAACTCATAATTCTCTTTAAGTTTTCCTGTTCAGGCTATAAGAAAAATCATGATCACCAACCATAAGCCCTCCTTTGGGATCCATTATGTAGACTATGTTTTCATCTGTCTGTAAAAGATCAATAGTATTCCCGTTGTTTAAGTCCAGGCTATAAATGATATTATTTGCCTTGTCCTTTTTCAATTTCCATTTTCCATCCCTGGTTTCCAGACTTCCAATCTTGTAAGTGCCGGAATTAGCATTGGACTTGTCTTTATACAAGGTAATCTTCCATTTTTTCTTATAACATTCAGGTCGGGTTTTTCCAATCATCAACTCCTCAATCCCGCGGCAAGGTGTTCTTCCAATAAAAACAATGGAGTCTTCAAAATGACTTTTAAATGATATCAACTTAACTTCCTGTGTAGGAATTTTCTGCGTGGCATTTAATGTATAACTCCAGCCGCCGTTTCCTATCATCATAGTCCCATCCTTGTTCAGCAGATGGACTATGTTTGGGTTCAACAAAAGCATCGCCAGGGATTTTGATTTGTGTTTAAGTATTATCCGGCCATTGCTAAGCTCTATGGCACCATTCAATTTTACATTCTTTTCGTCTAGAAATCCATTTGTATTTGGCTTGCTTATTCCGTATTTGCATTCAAGTCCAAAAGACTTGTTGTCAATTATGCTAAGATGCCAGCGTATGAAATCTATCGAGTCTGCCTGGCTGATCGCCAGGAAATCCCGTACCTCAGGTCCGGCGGGAGTGCTGGCAGTATAATTCAATTCTTTGTCGAAGACAAGAGCGCCGGTGGAGGCAACATTACCAGTGATAAACGCAACGCTGCCGGAGATAAACATTAAGAACAACAGGAGCAGTTTCATAATTTCATTTTTTTAAATTTAACCGCAATGATGCGTCAAAAAATAAAAATTTGATTACTGGTAGGTTTTTCGTGACAACTTTCGATCGGTATAAGAAATTTTAAGTTTACAAGCTACGATATATATACAATAACATAATATGTTCCCCGGCCAAACACTAACACTCGTTAGCATTCCGGCGGGAAATTTGTTACCTTTAAAACAAAACGATTAACCATGCCTCTTGATTTTCAACAGAATTTTGATGCTAAACTGGAGCTGGAAATCCGCGTCGAACCAAAAGACTGGATGCCCGAAGCCTACAGGAAAACGCTGATCAGGCAAATCAGTCAGCATGCACACAGTGAGATCGTGGGGATGTTGCCAGAGGGAAACTGGATCACGAGAGCACCTACACTAAAACGTAAAGCAACGCTTATCGCCAAAGTCCAGGATGAAGCGGGGCATGGCTTATACCTTTATTCTGCCGCTGAAACGCTTGGCATCACCAGGGATGAAATGATCACACAACTACATTCCGGCAAAGCAAAATATTCTTCGATTTTTAATTACCCTACATTGACCTGGGCTGATATCGGCGCAATTGGCTGGCTGGTTGATGGAGCTGCCATTATGAACCAGGTTCCACTTTGCCGTGCTTCATATGGCCCTTATGCCCGGGCGATGGTGCGCATTTGTAAAGAAGAAAGTTTTCACCAGAGACAAGGTTTCGAGATATTGCTCAAACTGAGCCAGGGTAACGATGCACAAAAGGAAATGTGCCAGGACGCAATAAACCGATGGTGGTGGCCTTCTGTTATGATGTTTGGCCCCAGTGATACAGATTCGCCGAATTCAGCGCAGAGTATGAAATGGAAAATCAAAAGACTGAGCAATGATGAACTGAGACAAAAGTTTGTTGATGTTTGTGCGGAACAGGTTAAGCTGCTTAATATGCAAATTCCGGATGCACACCTGGAATGGAACGAAGAGAACGGGCATTATGATTTCGGGCCAATCAACTGGAACGAATTTTACGATGTGTTAAATGGAAATGGTCCATGCAATAAAGAAAGAATTGCAGCCCGCATCAAAGCCCATGAGGATGGCGCCTGGGTGCGCGAAGCAGCGCAGGCTTATGCAGAAAAAAAAGCAAGAATAATATCAAACAATTCAGAACAGGAATCACTAATGGAAAAGCAGTTACAAACAACATAGTTACCGTAACAACTTATGAAATTCAATAGATGATTGCTGTCGAATAAAAAATGATTCAACGAACGATTTTTACAACATCAACAGATTATGATGGAGAAACAAGATTGGCCTTTATGGGAAGTTTTTATTAGAAGCAGGCAGGGCCTGGACCATAAACATGTTGGCAGTCTGCATGCTGCCGATGCACAAATGGCTATTGAGAACGCCCGTGACGTTTACACCAGGAGAATGGAAGGAGTTAGCATCTGGGTAGCTGAATCAAAGAACATACATGCGTCAAGCCCTGATGAATCCGAGAGTCTCTTTGAACCTGCAAACGATAAAGTTTACCGGCACCCGACATTTTATGATCTTCCGGACCAGTTAAAACATATGTAAGATGTCTGCAGAAAATCATTTGTTTTTATATACGCTTCATCTTGCAGACAATGCGCTGGTACTCGGGCACAGGAACAGCGAGTGGACCGGTCACGGCCCGATACTCGAACAGGATATAGCCATCAGCAATATAGCTTTGGACCTGATCGGGCAGGCAAGAAATCTTTATCAATACGCTGCAGAACTTAAGGGTGGAGGCTCAACAGAAGACTCACTTGCTTATTTACGCGATGCAAGGGCATTTAAAAACTGCCTGCTTGTTGAACAACTAAACGGTGATTGGGGATGCACAATTGCAAGACAGTTTTTCTTTAGTACCTATCAATACTATCTGTACAAACACCTGGTTAAAAGCGTCGACACGAGGCTCGCTGCCATAGCAGAAAAGTCGATTAAAGAAGTTGCTTATCACCTGCGTTGGAGCAGTGAATGGATAGTTCGCCTTGGTGATGGTACCGCCGAAAGCAAAACAAGAATGCAAAAAGCGGTTGATCTGCTCTGGCCTTACATGGGCGAATTAACGACAGCAGCCGATTATGAAATCGCGCTGGCTGATAGTGGTGTAACAGTTAATCCGGATTTCTTGAAGATAATGTTCAATGAGAAGGTAAACTCCGTGTTAAGAGAAGCTACATTAAACATCCCTCCGGATAACTGGATGCAGTCAGGAGGAAAACAAGGTATCCATTCAGAGCAACTCGGCTATCTGCTTGCTGAAATGCAATTTCTGCAAAGAGCTTATCCCGGCGCTGAATGGTAACAATTATGAAGCAGCGACAAAATAATTACATGCGATGAAAGAATTACAACAGGTATAAAAAGAAATAGAATTATGTCTGACGATATTAATAGAATCTGGAACTTACTCGCACAGATCAATGATCCTGAACTTCCTGTTTTGTCTATCGTTGACTTAGCAATTGTCCGGGACGTGAAGGAGGTTGAAGGAAGTTTTGAGATTATCATCACGCCTACCTATTCTGGTTGCCCCGCAATGGATGTAATTGCCATGGAAATACGTGCAGTATTATTGACTAACGGGATCGGTGATTTCAAACTGACAACAGTGTTCTCGCCTGCGTGGACAACGGACTGGATGAGTGAGGAAGGAAAACTAAAGTTGAAATCTTATGGCATCGCTCCTCCGACACCCGGTCAGTCAGTTTGTGATTCCCGGATGTTTCACCTGGAAGAAGCAATACAATGTCCACTATGCAATTCATACAACACCAGGATGATAAGTCAGTTTGGTTCTACGGCATGCAAGTCATTATACCAGTGCAATGATTGTAAAGAACCATTCGACTATTTCAAATGTCATTAGCCTTTAGCATCTTTATTGCTAATTTTAAATTTGTTGATACAAATTTTCTAAATAATTATTATGTCATCGACTCCTTTTAATGTAGCTGACCACGTAGCGCGGATAACGCTTAACCGTCCCGAAAAACTCAATGCCTTTAACCGCGAAATGGCCCTGGAACTCCAGTCCCGGCTTGATAGCTGCGCTCGTGACGCTTCAATAAAAGTCGTTTTGATTACGGGCGCCGGCAGGGCTTTTAGCGCAGGGCAGGATCTATCCGAGATATGCAATGCGGAGAATCCTGGTATTGGGAAGATATTATCCGAACTCTATAATCCAATCATTCATAAAATCACTTCACTTAATAAACCTGTTGTAGCTGCCATCAATGGAATAGCAGCAGGTGCAGGTGCAAACATTGCTTTGAGCTGTGATATCTGTGTAGCTTCAAAATCAGCATCGTTTATCCAGGCTTTTTCAAAGATTGGCCTTATACCAGATAGCGGCGGAACATTTTTTCTGCCGCGGCTGGTTGGCTGGCAAAAAGCAAGTGCACTGATGATGTTGAGCGAAAAGGTAACTGCCGCAGAAGCCATGCAAATGGGTATGATTTACAAATTTTTTGAAGATGAGGTCTTTGAATCTTCCGTGAATGAAATTTGCATTCAGCTCGCCAATATGCCAGCTACCGGTCTTGCATACACGAAACGGGCCCTCCAGGCTTCCTTCCATAATAGTTTGCATAACCAGCTTATAGAAGAGGATGAATTGCAACAACAGGCTGCCGGATCTCCTGAATTTGCGCAACGGGTAAGAGCATTCGTCAAAAAATAAGCTGTTTGCAGGAAAAATCATAAATTATTTGCAGGAGGAATCCGCCCGTAAAATCGCGTCTGTGCTTAGGAGATACCTCCGGAAGGAAATGCTATCTTTGCCGCTCAAATGGAAAAATCGAATTTCGTAGATCAGATAAGGGTGTTTTGCCGGTCGGGGCACGGCGGGGCTGGAAGTAAGCATTTTATGCGCACAAAATTCAATCCGGAGGCGGGTCCTGACGGAGGCGATGGCGGCCGTGGGGGACATATTGTTCTAAGAGGCAACAAAAACCTTTGGACACTACTTCACCTCAGATATTACAAAAACGTACTGGCAGAAGATGGCGAAGGCGGTTCAGGAAATAATTCCAACGGCCGAAGCGGGAAAGATGTTATTATAGAAGTTCCACTTGGAACCATAGCCCGTGACCAGGAATCGGGCCTCGTTGAAGGTGAAATTCTTACAGACGGGCAGGAAATAATATGGATGAAAGGTGGACGTGGTGGCCAGGGAAACGCGAAGTTCGCTACGGCCACCAACCAGGCACCGGAATATGCTCAACCTGGTGAAGACGGAGTTGAGGGATGGAAGGTACTGGAACTGAAGGTTTTGGCTGATGTTGGCCTGGTCGGCTTCCCGAACGCTGGTAAGTCTACCCTGCTTTCTGTTGTTACTGCTGCCAAACCAAAGATTGCTGATTATGCTTTTACAACCCTTGTACCAAATCTTGGTATGGTTGAATACCGTGATGGGAAGTCATTCTGTATCGCAGATCTTCCGGGTATCATCGAAGGTGCTGCAGAAGGGAAAGGGTTAGGGCACCGCTTCCTAAGGCATATCGAAAGAAACTCAATTTTACTTTTTCTAATACCTGCAGATGCCAGTGATCACCGCAAGGAATTTGATATCCTGTTAAGTGAGCTGGAACAATACAACCCTGAGTTATTACACAAGCAATTCCTGATTGCAGTGAGCAAATCAGATATGCTGGACGATGAATTGAAAGAAGCCATCTCCAAAGAACTCCCCGTAAACGTTCCCCACATATTTATCTCTGCCATTACCGGAAAAGGACTGACGGAGCTGAAAGACGTGCTTTGGAAGACGCTGAACGAGTGATAAGTGATGAGTTATGAGTGAGCTTATAGCCAATACATTCATCACTCAATCATTCCACTCATAACTCATAACTCATAATTCATAATTCATAACTCTTTTCCTACGCTTTTACCAAATTTGCTACAGCTTTCCTCGAAAACTCACTAAGGATCAGCCTGCCGCTGATCTCGGCTTTTTCGGCGAGATAAGTATCCCAGTGCTCACATCCTTTCCAAAAAGACTGTTTTAATTCGCGCGTAGCCAACGGGCTGGCATGAGTCAATGCATTTGTTAGTCGCGAGATAGATTCATCCATGCCACTTACCGTTTCGTGTACTTCAGCATACAAACCTTTACGTTTGGCCCAGTCGGCATTCCGCCACATGGTGGAATCAATTGCCAGGTGACTGAAGGCAGAAAATCCTATCCGTTTTTCGATCACCGGTCCCACTACAAAAGGCCCGATGCCGATCGATAATTCACTTAATTTAATATCGGCACCTTGCACCCCAATGGCATAATCAGCAGCTGCAATCAAACCAACGCCTCCACCTACAGCCTTGCCATGAACCCTGGCCACAATAAACTTCGGACAGGTGCGCATTGCATTAATCACCAATGCAAAACCACTGAAAAATTTCTGTCCCTGCTCCAGCGTGGTGATAGTACTCAGTTCTTTAAAAGAAGCCCCTGCACAAAAAGATGAACCGCCACCGGAACAAAGTACAATCACTCTTGTATCGGATTCATTGCCTGCCCCATGGATGGCATGAGCAATTTCCTGCAATAACCTTGAGGGAAGTGAGTTTCCGGAAGGATGAAAAAATTCAATAGTCGTTATACTGCCATGCGTTTCTGTCTTTACATATCCGCCATGAATTTCACTGAGCATATTTAATCTTTTGAATGTTATTGGTTGTCAGGAGCCTTGTTTTTTAGCAACCATCGTCAGGATAGTTGCGATCGCAATCATCTCATTGGTTTCATCGGATACTTCAACCAGCCATTTCACGATCCCTTTTGCTGCTTCGTCTTCTTCCCTTGTATCCTGAGGAAGTTTTTCTTTACAGGTTAACTTCACACCAATCGTTGTTCCCGCATAAACTGGTTTCAGGAACCTGCATTCCTCTATACCATAGTTCAGCAAAACAGGGCCTTTCCTGGCATCTACGAAAAGACCTGCCGCTGCACTTAAAATAAAGTAACCATGCGCTACCGGCTTTTCAAAAATAGTACCACCAAGCGAGGTATGATCCGTGTGAGCATAAAAATGATCCCAGCTAATGTTCGCAAAGTTTACAATGTCTGCTTCAGTAATTGTTCTCTTATGAGTGATAACACTGTCGCCGACTTTAAGTTCTTCATAATATTTACGGAAAGGATGTTTTTCATCTTCTGCGAAATCTGCGCCGGCCTGGTAAACATTTGTGATTGCTGTGAGGGTGGAAGGCGAACCCTGAAGCGCTAAACGCTGCATATAATGATGCACACCTCTAACGCCACCCATTTCCTCGCCACCACCAGCCCGACCCGGACCTCCATGAACAAGCAATGGTAAAGGTGAGCCATGGCCTGTACTTTCAGCAGCACATTCACGATTCAGGATCAGGATGCGGCCATGCCAGGCACCCGCTCCCAATACAAAGTTTTTTGCGATTTTATTATCTGCGGTGACTATGCTGCAAACCAGGGATCCCTTGCCTTTTCGCGCCAGCATAATCGCATCTTCTGTTGTTTTATAAGGCATAATTGTACTCACTGGCCCAAATGCTTCTACTTCGTGTGGCTCGCTTACGTTAAAGGGATCTTCATTCATCAACAAAAGCGGGCTGACAAATGCGCCTTTTACCGCATCAGCATCCAGCACTTCAACCTCATCAAGTGAACCATAAATTATTTGCGAGGATGCCAATAACTTCTGTACCTGGCTTCTCACTTCCTCACGTTGACCCATACCTGCCAGTGATCCCATTCTTACTTTTTCATTCAACGGGTTACCAATTATGGTTTGATTAAGCACCCTGGTCATATCTTTCCAAACAGCTTCCATCAGGTTTTCCGGGCAGAATATCCGCCGGATTGCAGTACATTTCTGCCCTGCCTTTGCTGTCATTTCTTTTCTGACTTCTTTTATAAAAATCTCCCACTCGGGCATACCGGGTTCCACATCTTTACCCAACACAATGCAGTTTAGTGAATCAGCCTCCATATTAAAAGGCACAGATTGACCGAGAATGTTGGGATGTGTTTTTAGCAATAAACCCGTTTTTGCAGACCCGGTAAAAGTCACCACATCCTGCGGGCCGGCATAATCAAGCATGTCACCTGCACTTCCACAAACCAGCTGGATGGCGCCGGGAGGAAGAATGCCGGAAGCAACTATTTCCTTCATAACCGCTGCGGTAAGATAAGAAGTGACTGTGGCTGGCTTAACAATAGCGGGTACCCCTGCCAGTAAGTTTACAGCGATTTTCTCAAGCATTCCCCAGACAGGGAAGTTGAAAGCATTGATATGAATAGCTATCCCTTCTTTTGGAACAAGCAGGTGCTGCCCCATAAAACTGCCGTTTTTGCTCAGGCTGATAACATCTCCATCGGTGCAAAACGGTTCGTCAGGAAATTTTTTCCGGAGAGAAGCATATGAAAACAGGTTGCCTATTCCCCCCTCGATGTCAATCCAGCTGTCGGCCCTGGTTGCACCTGTCATATAACTGATGCGGTAGAATGCAGGCAGGTGTTCACGCAGGTGCAAAGCCAGTGCTTTCAGCATTCTGCCCCGCTCATGAAAAGTCATCTTCCTTAAGGCAGGTCCACCTGTATTCCTGCCATAGTCAAGAATTGATTGGTAATCCAGTCCTTTTGTTGAAGCAAAACCAATAATGCTTCCATCCACAGCATGAATCAAAGGCATACCTTCCCCATCTCCCGATACCCAGTTTCCGGAAACATAATTCTGAAGTTTCTTCATATCCGCTTTCATGTTTATTGTCACTCTACTTCAAATTTAATCAAAAGAAACCCTGAATACTGCTATTGATTTTTTTGCTTCCTTATCTTTGACGCACATCGCAAAATCGATTTAATATTATGAAAAGCCCATTGAAAAACAAATATTCGCTTTTGAGAAACACGAACAGCCTGATTTTGCTTATCCTTTTTGTTTTTACGGTATTGATGACTGCATGCAAAGATGAACCGGCAACGGAAGCAACAGAAAGAAAGGACGGATATACAAAAAATCTCAAGACCAGGCAGGATTCGCTGTTCCAGGAAGTGATGGATGGTCATGACATAGGCATGGCCCGTATGGGGAAGATTTCAGGATATCTTAAAACGATAAAAGTTGCACTTGATAGCACTAAAAAACAGAAATCTGCCGATAAAAACCTGATTGCAGTATTTGAATCCGTATCTGCCGATCTTAGCCAGGCTGATTATAGTATGAACAGGTGGATGGAAGAATTCAAACTTGATTCTGCTGAAAATAATGAACCCGTCAGGATCGCTTACCTCGAATCAGAAAGAGATAAGGTAAATAAGATCAGGGACAGGATCCTGAATTCGCTCAAAAGGGCAGATTCACTTTACGGGAGGGATCTGGACAAGGAATAACCGTGAATAAGCGGTTTTTGTTTAGAGAACGAATCTCAGGATTGTCAATAAAACGATTTGCTTATTTTGTCTATTGCAAAATTCCCAAGCTTTTGTTTTTAAAACAATAGGCTGGTTTTGTCTAAAAACGATTATCTAGCTTTGTTTGTGATCGATCTCTTTGCTTAACTGGTCAAAAATGTCGTCAATTGTTCCTTCGCCCTTCACTTTCACGACCTTGTCGGACTTGCTATAATGACCTGCCACCGGTGATGTTTTGTTTTCGTACTCTCCGATACGCGCGCGGATGATCTTTTCGTTAACATCATCGCTACGGCCGGAAGTTTTTCCGCGGTTGATTAACCGGTCGATCAGTTCATCTTCAGAAACCTGCAGGGCAAGTACTAAATCGATCTGCGCATCATTTTCGGCCAGGAGGTTATCGAGCGCGACAGACTGGGCAACGGTTCTTGGAAATCCGTCAAAAAGAAAGCCTCTTATCCCGGGATTGTTTTCGATGGCTGAACGGATCATACCGATCACAACTTCGTCCGGCACCAGTTCGCCCCTATCCATATATCCCTTGGCAGAGAGGCCAAGCGCTGTTTTATTGGCAATTTCTTCGCGTAGAATGTTACCGGTAGCCAGGTGCATCAGACCATACTTCTCTATCAGCTTTTCAGATTGTGTACCTTTGCCACTGCCCGGGGGACCAAATAAGATTAAATTGAACATGTTGTGTTATCAGCCTTTTATGATTGCCTTTGTGAGCCGACAAATATAAAGGAACACACTTAAAATACGTTTAACAATTTTGCGGAATCCTCCCGAACCTAGTTATCGTAAATTTGTTATAACTATTATATGATGAAATGTTCATTTAAAGCTTTTAACAAAATCTCATTTTTTGCGATACTGATCTTGCTGGCCGGCGCATTACAGCAATGTTCCTACTCACAAACTCCTGACACAAAAAAAGTAAGCATGGATAACAAAAAAGAGAATAATCCCGTGTATTCCCGCAATGATTCATCGAAAGTGGGTCTTAGCGAAGCCGAATGGAAGAAAATATTACCGTCTGATGTGTATTATATTTCCAGGCAAAAAGGCACTGAAAGACCAGGTACCAGTCATTTTGAACACAGCAAGGAAATAGGTACCTATTATTGCGCTGCCTGTGGAAACGCGTTGTTTAAAAGTGATACCAAATTCGACAGCGGTTGCGGTTGGCCAAGTTTTTACCAGCCTATCAGCAAGACCAGCATTATTTATGAAGTTGATAATACGTTGGGAATGAAGCGAACTGAAGTGATGTGTGGTCGTTGCAAAGGACATCTTGGCCACGTTTTCGATGATGGTCCTCCTCCAACAGGATTAAGATATTGCATAAACGGCGTTGTTCTTGACTTCGAAAAAGCAAAGGAAGCCGAAAAGAAATACAATGCGAAGGGTGAATAAGTGTGATCTGAAAAAATTATTTTTTTCATAATTCCTGTAATGTTTAGTTAATACAGTAATGTTTAGTCGGCCCGGTTTCTACCGGGCCGTTTTTCAATACTTCATATCTTCGCGGCTTGAAAAGAAATAACAAACACAGGGTTCTCGAAAATGTACTGGTAGAAGACTATGCGGCAGAGGGGAAATCACTTGCGCGGATAGATGGAAAAGTCATTTTTATTGAAGATGCTGTACCCGGAGACATAGTGGACGTTCGGCTTTCAAAAAGCAAAAAAGACTGGGCCGAAGGAAAGGCTATTAATTTCCGGCAATACGCCAGTCACCGGGTTACTCCATTCTGTGAGCATTTTGGAGTTTGCGGAGGCTGTCAATGGCAGATGTTGCCATACGAGCAACAACTGGGCTTCAAACAGAAGCAGGTCCAGGATAACCTGCAACGAATCGGCAAGGTGGCGCTACCACCTTTCGAACCCATACTCGGGGCCACCGATACCAGGTATTATCGCAACAAAATAGAATACACCTTTGGCAATAAGCGATACCTTCTCCCCGAAGAAGTCGGTGATCCGAACTTTTCTGCTTTCCAGGATGTTGCCGGTTATCATGTGAAGGGTCTTTTTGACAAAATAGTTGATATCAGGAAATGTCATCTGCAGGCTGAACCCACCAACGGAATCAGGTTGGCTTTGAAAGAATATGCCATCAGCCATAACCTGAGTTTCTATGATATCAGGAATCACATTGGTTTTATGCGGAATGTCCAGATCCGTTTTTGTCGTTCCGGAGAACTGATGGTTAACGTTATTTTTGGATATGAAGATGAGGCTCAGCGAATTCCAATGCTTGCTCATCTCCTCGAATTATTTCCTTCTATCACAACACTTTTGTACACTATCAACACTAAGTGGAATGATAGTCTTTTTGATCTTTCCCCCGAGATTTATTATGGCAAGGGTTATGTGATTGAAACACTGGAAGATTTCCGCTTTAAGATCGGCCCAAAATCATTTTTTCAAACCAATACCGGCCAGGGAGAGCGATTGTACCAGGTTACACGTGAATATGCAGACCTGACCGGGAATGAAATTGTTTATGATCTTTACTGTGGTACAGGCAGCATTGGCCTGTTTGTAAGCAGGCAGGCAAAAAAAGTTATTGGGGTAGAACTGATCAATGAAGCCATTGAAGATGCAAAGGAAAATGCCTTGCTGAATAATATTCTGCATGCGGAGTTTTATGCCGGTGATGTTATAAAAATCTGTGATGATGCTTTTTTCGACCAGCATGGCCGCCCGGATGTGATCATCACAGATCCGCCACGCGCGGGTATGCATGAAAAACTGGTCGAAAAAATACTTGATATCGCCGCGCCGACAGTTGTATATGTCAGCTGTAACCCTGCAACTCAGGCCAGGGATCTGAATTTGCTTGATGCAAAATATGAGGTAACCAGGATCCGGCCGGTTGATATGTTTCCGCATACACATCATATCGAAAATGTGGCCCAGCTTAAATTGAGGGCCGGAAACTGAGGGCCAATACCAACGTCCGGTGCTGAGATCCGATGCTGAGGCGGGATACAGAGATCCGATACGGAGGTCCAACGCTGAGGTCGGATACTGTGGTCAGAATCTGAGGTCGTAATCTGAAGTCTGATTGTTTGCTTTTGAATTTATGCCCTATGCCGGACCGGTAGTCAGGATGATCACAGGACGCTGTACAATGTGAATGTGCTGTCAACAAACCTTTTGTCAATGAAATTATAGTTAAGGTTTCTGCGAATCGGTCAAACATAACGATATTCGCAGTTCAAAAAATATGTATGAGGGATTTCAGAGTCAGGGGGTTCCAGGGGATACCCACGGTTATAAAAAACCTGCTTATTATAAATGCCCTGGTCTTTTTTGCTCAGGTTACTTTTGAGAATAGCTCTACCATCCGACTAAATGATTGGCTGGCACTTCATGATCTACACTCCCAGTTTTTCAAGTTTCACCAGCTATTTACATATATGTTCATGCATGGAAGTATTGGACATATTTTCTTTAATATGTTCGCACTCTGGATGTTTGGTTCAGAACTTGAAAATGTATGGGGCCCAAAACGATTCCTGCTGTTTTATATTTCATGTGGAGTCGGCGCGGGACTTCTGCACCTTGGGGTCCTTTATTTCGAGTTCCAGGCTGCGATCGACCAATTGCCGTTTTTGAGTCTTGAAAAGCAGCAGGAGACAATCAGTGCTATACATTATTCTACCACAATTGGAGCCTCTGGTTCAGTGTTTGGTTGCCTGGCAGCTTTCGGTTATTTATTCCCTAATAACGTTTTATATATCTACGCACTTTTTCCTATCAAAGTAAAATGGTTTGTTATTCTTTATGCCGCCGCTGAACTTTGGATGGGTATTTCGAATTCCGCCGGTGATAATGTCGCACACTGGGCGCATCTCGGGGGAGCGCTGGTAGGCATAATCATGGTGATTTACTGGAACAAAACCAACCGAAGGCAATTTTATTAAATTCCAACTTTGGAGGCGCTAATCTGTTAATTTTGTGTAGTGAAACTAAGCACTGGCTTATTTCGCACGGGTTTTGTATTTTCACTTAAATTAATGCTGTGTTGATGGATAATCGCTTCAAGAGGAAAATGACGCTGGGCCAGGATGGTAATACTCTTGTGCTGTTGCTTGCGATCCTGGGAACCGTATTTTGCCTGTTTATCTTTTTACGTGTGGGATTTTATTTGTCCGGCATACCCCTTGAACAATACCGCGAAAATATCTTCAGCTGGTTTACTTTGCCAGCGGATCTGGGTACACTCGCCAAAAGGCCCTGGACACTCATCACCTACATGTTTATGCATGATGGAGTCTGGCACATGCTGGGCAATGTAATCTGGATCTGGGTGTTTGGCTATATCCTTCAGGATCTGACAGGCCCGAGCAAGATCATACCGCTGTTTTTATATGGAGGTGTAGCAGGTGGAATACTTTTCTTAATAAGCTATAACGTGTTTCCTGGTTTGCGATTAAACATGCCGCTTACAACTGTCGAAGGCGCTTCAGCCGGCGCAATGGCAATCGCTATTGCAACTACTGTACTTGCACCGGGTTATCGTATTTTCCCCATGATCAACGGCGGGATACCATTATGGGTCATTACATTGATCTATATCATAGTGGATGTTGCCATGATTTCCTCTTCAAACAGTGGTGGTCATATCGCACATATCGGCGGTGCCCTGATGGGTTATGTTTTTGTTTTACAATTAAGAAAGGGTAACGATTGGAGTGCCCCGATAAACAAGTTTTTTTATTGGATCAGTAACCTGTTTAATCCTGACAAAAAGAATTGGAAAAAAACAGCAAAACGTGATTTCCATTATTCAGTAAAAGGCACTGAACCTTACAAGAAAATCCCAAACATCACACAAAAACGAATAGACGATATCCTTGATAAAATAAATCAGCAGGGATACAGATATCTCACCGAAGAAGAAAAGGATATCCTCAAACGTGCTGCCGATGATGATGCTTAACATACCCCTATGTCTTTTTTAGCAACGTTTACCAGAAGACTTTTTATTGTTCTGAACATACTGGCAGCTATTTTCTTTTTGCTTGCCTGTATTAACATGTTTATAGATCCGGGTGAATGGTGGTTTATCGCGATACTTGGATTGTTCTTCCCATTCATGATTGTTGTTCATCTCTTTTTTATCGTAGGATGGTTATTTGCCAGATCACGCTGGGCTTTGCTTTCCGTGATCGTACTGATCATCGGCTATTCAAATATCAACGCACTTATCGGTACTACTTATAATTCAGCGGACAGCTCTGTTAAAAAACCCAATACCATCAGGATACTATCCTGGAATGTGCACCAGTTTGGCTTTTTTGAAAATCCTAAAAACGGAGTGACCTTAAGGCGGCAGATGCTGGATTTTATCAAAGAACAGGACCCCGATGTTTTATGCCTGCAGGAATTTGTGAAAAACAGGCTGCCAGGTAAAAAACAAGTGACAGTATTTGAGTTGATGAAAAATATCGGCTATCCTTATTCATTCTACAGTGAAGATTATATCCAGGATAAAGGCGAATACTCAATGGGTGTTGCTATATTTTCCAAACATGCGATTATAGACAGTTTCAGGATCAGGTATAAGGGAGATACCAGATCGATGAGCGCAGAAAGCCTGCTGGCCGCTGACATTTCAATTGATGGTAAGCCAATCCGGATATTTACCACGCATCTGCAATCAAACCGGATTGGGCAGGAAGAGTATGTTCATGTGAGCAGCCGCCATGGAGATAAAGACAGTGTGCTTATTGCATCAAAATCGATCGCTAAAAAATTAAGGACTGCCTATCGGTTTCGCAGTGAACAGGCAAACAAGTTAGCAGCTGCCATGGATGCGAGTCCTCACCCGGAGATTGTTGCAGGGGACTTCAACGATATTCCAAATTCGTATACATATTTCAGGATTCGAAAAAACCGGGTAGATGCATTTCATGAACAGGGATGGGGACTGGGAAGAACATTTTCGCATATCTCGCCAACTTTGCGGATAGACTATATCATAGCAGACAAGAAATTTGAAGTGTTACAATTCAAACGCCAGCTACTCCCCTATTCTGATCATTACCCGATTATTGCAGATTTGCGGTTAAACGGAGAGTAGGGTTAAGTTGTGAGTGGTGAGTGGTGAGTGGTGAGTTTGAGTGAATAGTGAGGGAGATATGCGTACATACAAGTATTTTTGTAAAATGATAAGTAATGAATATTTGATCATCGAGACACCTCATAATTTAAAAATTCATGACTTATTTTCATAACTTATTTTCATAACTCATAATTCATAATTCATATCTCTTTTCATGGGTTTGATTGTATATAATTCGTTAAGCAGGAAGAAGGAAATATTTAAGCCTATAACACCCGGATATATAGGGATGTATGTTTGCGGACCAACCGTTTACAGTGACGTGCACCTGGGCAACTGCCGTACTTTTATTTCATTTGATATCATATACCGCTACCTCACACACCTGGGATATAAAGTGCGTTATGTACGCAACATCACTGATGCCGGACACCTCGAAGGTGATAGGGATGAAGGTGATGATAAGTTCTCAAAAAAAGCACGGCTCGAGAAACTGGAACCAATGGAAATTGTGCAGAAGTATACCCTGGGCTTCCACAAAACTATGGAACTGTTTAATGCTCTTCCACCAACCATCGAACCCACTGCAACCGGCCATATCTTAGAACAGATTGAGATGGTTAAAAAGATCTTAAAAAACGGTTATGCATACGAAGTAGATGGTACGGTGTATTTTGATGTTGAAAAATACAATAAGGAAAAGCCCTATGGTATTCTCACCAACAGGAAACTTGAAGATATGCTGGAAGGCACACGCGAACTTGGTGGGCAGGATGAAAAAAGGGGCCGGCTTGATTTTGCACTATGGATAAAAGCAAAACCGGAACACCTGATGCAATGGCCTTCACCCTGGGGTATGGGTTTTCCCGGATGGCATATTGAGTGCTCTGCAATGAGTGAGAAATATCTTGGCAAACAATTCGATATACATGGTGGCGGCATGGATCTCGCTGCTACCCATCACACAAATGAAATTGCGCAATCACAGGCATGTTACCATATCAGTCCGGTCAACTACTGGTTACACACCAATATGCTTACAGTGAATGGTGCAAGGATGAGCAAAAGCGCAGGAAATGGTTTCCTCCCTCACCAGCTTTTTACCGGCGATCACCCATTGCTTGAAAGGGCTTACTCACCTATGACCGTACGCTTTTTTATGCTCCAAACGCATTATCGCAGCACCCTCGATTTCAGTAATGAGGCTTTACAGGCAGCGGAAAAAGGTTTCAGACGTTTATGGGATGCTTACCAGGTATTGATGGGTTTCAAAATTGAAACAGATGGTGCAACAAGCACTGCTTCATCCGAATTTAGTGCTGAACAGGATGAGAAAGTAAATCGCCTTCTCAACGAGATGGATGAATTCATGAATGATGATTTTAATACATCAAGGGTACTCGCAAATATGTTCGACCTGATGCACGTGATCAATGGCATCAAAGACAAGCATATACCACAGGGTAACTTTTCCACTGAGACCATCAGGAAATTACAGATTTACTTCAAAGCTTATCTTGAGGATATTTTTGGCTTGAAAGATGAATCGGGCAAAAACGAAGGCAAGCTCAGTGGAGTGGTTGAACTGTTGATCGAAATACGCAAGGAAGCGAAACTGAAAAAAGATTATGCAACTTCCGATAAGATCAGGAACCAGTTAACCGGATTAGGGATCATATTGAAGGACGAAAAAGACGGAAGCATTAGTTACAGCTTTGGCTAAGAACATCATTCTAAGAGTATCATTCTTTGAGTATCATTCTTTGAGTATCATTCTATAAGTATCATTAGCTAAGTATCATTAGCTAAGAACATCATTCTAAGAGTATCATAAGCTAAGAGCTTCATTAGCTAAGAGCTTCAACGGAATAAGGGCAATTGTTTTTTATTTTGTTGCTCTTACCATTTCACGTTTCCCATAGGGACCCTGGATTTTTTTGACAGTCAGCCCGGAAGTCATCATGGTTTTACGAACAACACTTTTTGAACAATAAGTTGTAAGAACCGCCCCGGTTTTCATGAAGGAAGCGACTTTTGTGAAACTTTCAGCCGACCATAGCTCAGGTTGTGTAAGCGGACCAAATGCATCAAAATAAACAAGGTCAAAAACTGGTGCCGATTCAACTACATTACCTGATTTAACAACATTACCCAATTGAACAACATTACCCGATTCTACAAAATTACCTGATTCAACAATATTCCTCGATTCAGCAATATTCCTCGATTCAGCAACATTTATAGCTGTAATGCTAACATCAAAATCCGAAAGTGTTGATTTATATTTAGTAAATGTAAAATAAGGGTGGATGGCAATTGGTATCCCCCATTCAGCTTCATGCATTTTTTGCAAATAACCGGCAGCATCGTTATAATTCAGAAGACCTGCCATTTCCTGCTCAAGTGGTTCCGGCTCTATGGTGGTGTATGAAATTTTTCGTCGCACAGCCATTGCCTCCATTGCAGTTAGCAAGGCATTAAGGCCTGTTCCAAATCCAAGTTCGAAAACATGCATCATTTTTTCACTGTCATCGGACCAACCAGGATCAGTAGACCATTTGTATTTCAACCCCGCATCAATAAATACGTGTAAGGACTCCTGTAGCGCACCATGCCTTGAACGGTAAGTGATATCAAGTGAGGGCACTATGACGGTATGGGAACCATCTTTTGTCACCAGCAACTCCCTTGTATTCCCCATATCATTTTGCAATTTCCATTATTTATACTGCAAAGTTAACCGGGATTCATATTTACTTTGTTCATTTTGCAAGTTCATGGCGTTCACTCGGTTCTTCACTCCGCCGGATGGGCCTTTCGGTTGGTTTGATTTGCCACTGTGATTCCTGGTTAATACCATTGTTCATGCCGCTGGTGGTTCTTGTCTCCGATCAGCTTTTTGTTCCCTGATCGGCTTTTTTAGGTATTCATGTTGTGCTGGGGGTTGTTTGGCCCTGATCGGCTTCAGTAACTCCGGACAGGAATCGAAGGTGGCAATCAAACCAACCTCA